>JAFGTT010000034.1 GCA_016933955.1 Candidatus Zixiibacteriota bacterium | reverse complement strand
ATGATATCACCGACCTGATGACCTCCGATGACGGGTCAGTTTATTATTCCGGGACACCGGGATATTTTATCGCCGAATACGAGGGTCCGTAAGCTTCCCTGTCAAGTGGACAATTCAAAAGTAGAGTTTTTGGCTGTTTGTTGTTCACGGAAGACCGTCGGAGGCAGACCGCCCAAGGCGTCATGGGGACGCTGCTCATTATAAGTGATCAGCCTGTCATAGGTGATCTCCCGCACTTGATCCAAATCAGCAAATAAGATTCACGGCAATTCGCTTGACAGCCCGAAGGAAACGACTCTCTATAGGCTGGAAAGTAATAATACGGGCGAATATTTGAAAACCGGAATTACATCCGAAACGCCTATTCAAAAGAGGTATTCATTAGATTATCTAAAAGATAAACAGATGATAACCCTTAAAAGTGGTAGTAGAAAAGAAATGGCCAAATTAGAAAGGGAAGTTGTTGAAAATAACCCAGGCCCGTTAAACAAGGAAAAATGGGCGGGGAAAAACAAGGAATAAAAATTGTTTTTAGAGGATACAGAGAATTGCAAAATCAAAAGGAATCCGTTATCAAGTATTTTCTTTGGCTAGGGAGTGAAGATATCAAAGAGCTATTTCCACCCTATGTTTGGGGTAAAGACAGTTTTGGGTATTATACTGAGCCAATACTATCACAAACATCCTATGGAAATGATCTTCGGCTTTTACTTATAAAATACTTTGTTGTCGGAGTGTTTACCCCAAATGACCTGCCGTCAAGACCTATACTATCCAACTACTCCAACAAGAATAAAGATATTACTGTGGACTTTGCAGTGACAAGGGAAAAATTTCATAATGTCGGCGAACGGGAAAGGCGGGAATTCATTGTCAATACTACATTGCAGGCAATCGACATGGTTGAGGGCAGGCTTGGAAAACGAAAGCTCGATATTGATTTTGAGAATCTTCGGAGAGATGTAAAAAAAGCGGCGGAAGATTATTTAAAGCAGCCAAATAACCTGGCATAATTGATTTTTGCTATATTCCAACCGATATCCCATAGTCTGCTGTTGGGAATTGGTGACATGGGAATTTAAAAGAAATGAATAGTCAGGAGCGCATGGCTCCTGACCTCCGCAACTGGAGCTAGGAATATTGAAGGTCGAAACCCCTGCCGAAGGTCCGAAGCGAAGCGGAGGAGGTTTCGACATATTGATTTATTGCCGAAATTGTAAATATACGATATCGCTTTAACGGAAAAATCGGCTGAGTCGGAAGCCTTATTTATAGCCTGCCATATCAGTAGTTTTATTTTTTGGAATTCTGAGGTTTAGATGTATAGTTTTTGAACAATTCAACCGATATATAGAATGGCAAGGAATCCTGAAATCAACATCTTGGAAATAGCTGCATGGGCGTCAGACAACAGAGATTGAATACTATTGCCGATTTACATTCTTCTCTTAAACGGGGCAACGATATCCCGGAATGGTTCCCGGGATCCAGAAAAGTATCTGAAGATAAAACCGCCTGCCAGATTCTTTTTTATATCATGTCTCAAGGGGTGGTTTTCCTGAATGATCAGGGGGGAATTATTTCAGCCAACCGGGCCGCGGAAAGGATCCTGGGATTATCGCAGGAGTATTTGAAAGGTATGACCCTGACAGATGAAGTATGGAAAACGATACTCCAGGATAATCGAAATCTTCCGACCAGGGCCAACCCATCGGTCATAGCCCTCCGAACAGGTTTGCCGGTCCGCAATTTTACCCTGGCTGTGTTCAATTCCCGGGATAATGGTTATCGCTGGTTAAGCCTGGATGCCATTCCCATTTTTGAGGGGACAAAAGATAGACCCGGCCGGATTTGCGTCATTTTCACCGATATTACCAATCGGATCAAAGACCGTAATGCCCTGAAGCAATCGGAAGAGAAGTACCGGCTTCTTGTGGAAAATCAGACCGACCTGGTCGTGAAAGTGGATAATGAGGGGAGATTTCTGTTTGTAAGCCCATCATATTGCCGCATGTTTGGATTGGTTGAGGGGGAACTGATTGGCAAGACATTTTTGCCGCTTGTTCATGAGGATGATCGGCTTTCCACGGAAGCGGCCATGAAGGCCTTATATTCTCCTCCGTATGAGGCTTATCTGGAACAGCGGGCAAAGACCAAAGATGGTTGGCGATGGCTGGCCTGGGCGGATAAAGCAATTCTCGATAAGGATGGCAATGTTATCGCCATTGTCGGGGTCGGCCGGGACATTACCAAACGAAAACTGGCTGAGGCCAGGGTCCATGAAAGCCAGGAACGGTACCGCAATTTTGTAGAAAATTTCTCGGGAATCGCCTATCGAAGAACACTGGATTTCAAACCGGTTTTTTTCCACGGCGCCGTTGAAAAAATCACCGGTTATACCATTGATGATTTTATTGTAAAAGCGAAGAAATGGATTGATATCGTTCATCCCGAAGATAGGAAAATGTTGAAAAGCGGGGCACGAAAATTACGGATAACACCGAATTCCCGGATGGAAAGATCGTACCGGATTATTCGTAAGGATGGTGAGATCAGGTGGGTGAATGAATACATTCAAAACCTTCTGGATAACAAGGGCCAGCCGGAATGCGTTCAGGGGACTATTTATGATATCACCGAACACAAAATGGCCCAGGAATCACTGCAATACCGCTATGATATGGAAAAACTGGTGGCCGAAATTTCAAATATGTTCATGTCCCTGGAACCGGAAAAAACAGACCAGGGAATTGTGGCGGCCCTGAAAGCCATTGGCAAGTTCGCCCATATAGACCGTAGTTATATTTTCCTTTTTTCCCGGACTGACAGCCTGATGCAGATTATCCACGAATGGTGTGCTCCGGGAGTCAGTAAAATCTTTTCGCCGGGACAGGTTGTTGATTTGAATAAATACACCGAACTTAAAAGCCGGCTGGAGAGATTCGAGACCATAAGAATGTCTCCCTGGTCCGGTTTTGACGGCGATCGGATTCCTGTATCGGATGATCCGACCGCGAAAAACATGTTGAAATCGGTGGTCCTGGTACCAATGAATTCCCGTGGCCGATTAATAGGCTTGCTGGGTTTTGAATCGGAAAGGGAAAAGAAGTTTCAACATAAGGCCGATATCGAATTGCTGAATATTGTGGGCGAGATAATAGTCAATGCTGTCAATCGCAGGAAAATGGCAGAACATCTGATTTTCATCAATCGGGAACTTGAAAAAGAAAAGGCGGCTTTAAAAAAGAAGAACACCGCTCTTGAAGAACTTCTTTATCAACAGGAGAAACTCAAGAAAAGTCTGGGCAGGGAAATTCAGGCTAATATTGATAATATTGCCGTTCCGGTCATTAGGGCAATCAGAAATAAAATTGATGCAACGGGGATCGAACAGGTTGACCTTCTTCAACAATGCCTTAATGATATCGCCTCGCCCTTTATTAACCGGTTGGAACAATCATTTTCCCGGCTTACCCGTCGTGAACTTGAGGTCTGCAATATGATTAAAAGCGGCCTGACATCTAAGGAAATCGCGAAAAATCTCAACACCTCGGTTTATACTGTCAACAATCAACGCCGTAATATCCGTAAAAAACTGGCGCTGTCCAACAACGGCATCAGTCTAATAACTTATTTACTTTCTATAAATTAACTGCACGCCTGTGATGCTCTGTGAACTCCGGCAGGGTCTTATTTTATGTCTTCGGCCTCCGGCAACGGCCGAATCCAATGACTATTCCGCATAGTCATTTGATAGTCATTAATCAGTTGTTAATAAATATCCCAATAACTCGATTTTACTGATATGAGAATAGAACAGAATCCTATTGTTCAGTGATCGGGTTTTCCCCGTGATCAGCAATCTGGACCGCATGGTATGATACGGTTTCGATTGAGAATTATTTAACTGCACAGTGATTTCTACTTTGGTAGGCAGGGGACGACATGAAAGATGGACATCTTATGAATGACACCCGGGTCTTTTGCCCGAAATCTACCAGACAAAAAGGGGGAGGGCTTATCTTCTGTCAGAAGGATCGAAGGCTTCGCGAAGGAGAGGCCGTCGCCTGTTCGAGAAACCGGGTAAGGCCGGCCCCGGCAATTATGACTTCCCGAACAATAACCAATTTAAACATTTAACCCCAAACATAAATAATAATAGAAGGAGAAGGCAATGAAACACTTCAAAATCTCAACCGTCCTGATGCTTGTTATCGGCATCCTTATGGTCACCGCCATTTGCGAAGCGACTGTAAAGGTCGGATTGAATTATCCCAAGACCGGTCCCTATTCCGTTCAGGGTTTGGACCAGTGGCGCGCGGCCGAGATGGCTGTGGGAGAAATTAACGCGGCCGGCGGTATTCTCGGCGAGCCGGTTGAAATTATCTGGCGCGATTCCGAATCCAAATCGAATGTAACCACCGCCAATGTCACCGATATGATCGACAATGACGGTGTCAAGATGGTTTTTGGCGGATCGTCCAGCGGAGTCGCTGTGGCCGCCGCCAAGGTTTGCTATGCCAAGAATGTCCCGTTTTTCGGGACTCTGACATATTCCACCTCAACAACTGGAGAAGACGGTCTCAAGACCACCTTCAGGGAATGTTATGATTCCTGGATGGCGGCCAAAGCCATCGGGGATTACCTGAAGAAAAATTTCCCCGGCAAAAAATACCTCTACATTACGGCCGATTACACCTGGGGTTGGACCACCGAAACTTCCATGCGCAAATTCACCGGCACTGATGACGAGTCGGCCCATAAAGGAATCAAAACGCCATTCCCGGGGGCAACCACCGAAGATTTTAAGAAGGCTCTTAGTTTTGCCAAAATGGTCAAGCCGGATGTCCTGGTGCTGGTGCTTTTCGGAAATGATATGGTTGAAGCCATCCGGATGGCCACTGCCATGGGGCTAAAAAACGAAATGCAACTGGTTGTTCCCAATCTTACCCTCGGCATGGCCGAAGGGGCCGGTCCTAAAGTCATGGAGGGCGTCATCGGAGCACTCCCGTGGACCTGGAAGGTTCCCTTTAATTATAACTATCAACGCGGCCAGGAATTCGTGAACAGGTTCGCTTCCAAGTATAATCGTTATCCCAGCACTTCCGGCGCCTCAGCCTATACCATTCTTTATGAATATAAAGCAGCCGTCGAAAGAGCCAAAAGTTTCAAAACTGAAGACGTCATTAAAAACCTTGAAGGGCACGAATATACATTGCTGAAGGATAAACAGGTCTGGCGTCCCTTTGATCACCAGTCGGTACAGACCATTTACCTTATAAAATGCAAGCCGGAAGCCGAAGTTCTGAAAGATAAATACAAACTCGATTATTTCGATATCCTGAGCAGTATGCCAGGCGAAGAAGCGGCCATCACTCACAGCGAGTGGACTTCCCAGCGTCAGCAAGCCGGGGCCTCTTCGGAATTATAATGATCCAATAAGAGGAACCTATTTTGGCATATGATAATCATATGCACGAAAGGAGGAGCAATTGAAATTGTTTAGATTCTGGACCAATAGTGGCCTCCGCTTTAAAATAATGACCGGCGTTCTGATCTCTCTGTTACCCATACTGGCGATTGTAGTAGTCGCATACAATTTCAATCGAACCGCTTCGATCGAGGGCAGTGATAACCTGATGGTCCTGATGGATAAGAACGGGGCCAAAGATATTAATTCCTATCTGTCTGATCAGGCGATGACTTTTCGAGAATGGGTGGCCGATGATATCTTTGGACTGGCTATTGAATTCAACACTCTCAATGAAGTGAAAGGATCCTTTGCCAGTATGCTCGAGAGAGCCCCCGCCTTCTCGCACCTGCTGATAACGGATAAGTCGGGCAAGGTCCTGGTTTCGGAGGTAAACTCGAAAATTTCCGGTTCGGTTACCTCCTACGATGGCCAGAGGGTCGATCAGGTTGAAAACCTGTTGAACAAGGACATAATCAATGTCACCCAGGTACCGAGCAGTACAAAGGGTGAAAATGGTGCCGATTACCCGAGTACATTTATGTTCAGTTATCAGGCTAAAAACAGCTCCGGCGATGTTAATGGTTTCTTTCTGGCCTATCTGGATTGGGATAGACTTCAAAGCCAGGTAAACCTGATGTCCAGCGAAGCGGTTGCCAATGGTTTTCCGCGGGCCAAGGTCGTCATCTGTGACAACAAGACAAGGCTTTTATGGAGTCATTCCGACCGGGAATTTATAGGAAAAACCATGAAAGGATCGGAGGAATTCTGGCAGTGGATGAAAAACGGCAATTCTCTTAATGCGATTACATTCGATATGGATGATGGTTCGGAATATGTCGTTTATGATTATTTGCACGATAATCATACCCTGGTCGGAGAGAATTCGGAAAATATCGGCAATACGGAGCTTTGTCTGGCATTCCTTATCCCTGAAAACGATATTCTGGGGAAGGCCAAGAATGCTCTCTGGATATCATTAGTCTTTGCTGTCTGCGGTATCCTGATCGGGATTCTGATTGCCTTTCTCCTCGATCGCTCCATTGCCCGGCCGATCAAATTGTCGATCGGTCAACTTTCTGACGGGGCCAATCAGGTAAGTTCGGCCTCCGAAGAAGTTGCCGGAGCCAGCCAGTCTCTGGCCAATGGTGCCTCAGAGCAGGCCTCGTCACTCGAGGAAAGCTCATCATCATTGGAGGAAATCGCCAGCATGACTCGCCAGAATACCGATAGCGCCAGAAATGCCAATAATCTTGCGTCCGACACCAGCAAGGCGGCTGGTCGCGGAACACAGGCTATTGAGGCGATGTCGCGGGCCATGCAGGAGATTAAGAAGTCCTCCGATGATACCGCCAAGATAATCAAGGTGATTGATGAGATAGCCTTTCAGACTAATTTGCTGGCCCTTAATGCCGCCGTTGAAGCGGCCCGGGCGGGCGAAGCCGGGAAAGGTTTTGCGGTTGTCGCGGAGGAGGTCAGGAATCTGGCCCAACGTTCGGCCGATGCCGCCAAGAATACCAGTATTCTTATAGAAGGTTCGCAGAGAAATGCCGACAACGGTGTGGAGGTGACCGGTGATCTTATCGCTATTTTTGATGAAATCACCGATAGTATCACCAAAATAACCGGGCATATTGGTAAACTGTCGTCAGCATCCGAGGAACAGGCCAAAGGTATCGATCAGATAAATTCGGCGGTGGCGAAAATGAACCAGGTCACGCAGCAGAATGCCGCCAATGCGGAGCAGTCTGCGTCCGCCAGCCAGCAGCTTGCCAGCCAGGCTCAAAATCTCCAGATGGTCGTCAGGGATTTATCCACGATTGTCTTTGGTTTGAAATCTTCAGGTGTAATCGAATCTGAAATTGAAAGACGCCATTTTTACAGGGAAGATGTTGTCGGGCAACCCGGGCAGGCCGGCGGAGAAAGAAAACCCGGAGAACCTTCCCGGGCTGGATCAAGCCGGATCCGCGAAAGGAAACTCGGTTCCACGAGAAATCATGGATATCCGTCAAATGACCCGACTCCCGGCCAATCAAACAGGGATGTTGTCCATCTGCAAGAATATGAACAGGGTAATTTCTAATATTATCCTTTTCAAATACGCTATTTGTTTTTAATGGGGTGCGGCCTAAAACCCGCACCCCTGATAATATCTACCTCCAATATTAATTTAAAAGGTTCTCATACCAATCGGGGCCGGGCATGTATCAAGGGTGTGATAATAGAGTAAATTGCCAGGGTGACTTGCCTGCGGGCAGGTTGGCAAAGTGACATAAGGGCGCATAATCAGGCCCTTGACTCGCTAAAGGCATTTTATTATATCAAAAATAGGTAATTTAGGATTTCTAAACCTCCTTCGCTTCGCTCAGGACCTTCGGCAAAGGTTTTGATCCACCAGAACTTTGTAACCCGATATCTTGTTTTGAACCAGCCCCGATAATCAGACATATGCCAAAAACTACAGCCTGAATTGATAGGATAATTTCAGGAATATGATCCTATCAATAACCGAAAAATCATCATCGCTATCCCGATAATTGGAATTATAGGCCAGATATAAAGTCGAACCGGGGCTGAGTATATATCCCAGAAGGAAATTGCCGACATAAATATCCGAATAGTCGTTACCCTGCACGAATATTTTTGTGAAGGCGTTTTTGTTGAACTGGTATCCGATACGTAAAAGCCCGATCCACTGGCTGTATGTTTCGGGACCATGCTGGTATTCATACTGGCTGGCATGACTGACCGATGGCAAAATTTCCAGTTGCCGAATGGGATTCCAGCTGATACCCAGATTAAACTCCTTCTGCCAGACCGATCGGATATTCCAGTAATCGAGGGCTTTTCCCTCGGCATAGTAAACATTCGCGCCCAGGTAGCCGGTCGGATTGACACCCAAGTTCACCCCGAAAGCATAAAGATCGAAATATTCATTTTCCCAGAGTATTTCATCGATCGATGATGAGAATGTGAATCCGATATTCCTGTTGAGGTTAATATTCAGGTATGGAGAATAATTCCTCATTAATCTGCGGCCGTCGTAATCGTGCCGAACATATGTCGAAAAGGATGGAGTGATAGTCTGAAGGCTGTATTTGTTAATCTGCCATTCATAGTTTGCCGAAAATAAATGGGTGCGGTACGATAGGGGAGTGTAATACATATCAACTACCTGGGGCGTTACATAACCGGCCGCGGTGTAGAAATGTTTTTCGATAAAGCTATAGCGATAGGCGGCATTTATGTTGTACCTGTAAAAAGAGATTTTTGCCTGGCCAAGCCCACTCGGGCCGTCAAGTGTATCGGTATCACTCAATGCCAGTTGTCCGCTGAAGGTGAGAGGCGCCATTTTTATATTCCAGTCACCGGCGGCAACGATATTATTGTAGGCCGGCCGATCGACCGAGGTGACCATAAAGCCCATAAAAGACTGATCCATGATTTCACGTTCGACCCTGGCGACAAGGAAATTATCCTTGCTGTCGGAATAATCGACATTATCACGGGCGTAAAAGGCGGCAAAGCTGAATTTATCGATTTTACCGGTCATCCTGATACCGGCATCGGGGTCGGCAATACGGCGGCTGTAGAACAGGGTATATGGAGTCTGGAACAATTCCACCATTTCAAGGAAAAAGGGTCTTTTTTCCTGAAGGTAGAACTCGTAAGGCGTAAGATTGATATAATCATAATCGGCCTCGACCTGGCCGAAATCCGGATTTATCGTGGCATCAAAAATAATATTTGGCGCCGGGCCATATTTGATATCAGCCCCGCCATTAAATTCGTTGTATTTATCATTATTATCGGGGAAATCATCATAACGGTTGGTTATATACGGGGTGATATTGAGAATCATATCACCGCCAATAGAGCTCAGGCCATGAATCTCGGCCATTCGTTCCATCTGATTATTATCGGTCTTCCTGAATGGCACATAGGCATCCATTTCGTTTTTTCTTTTTATGAAGCGCAGAATTTGGGTCCTCCAGATAAGAGTATCCTGGTTCGGGAATCTTAAGGTTTTAAAGGGAATGGCCGCCTCGATCTGCCAGCCGAATTCGGTGAGTTTTCCGGCCGATGTCCAGACGCCATCCCAGCTTTCATCAGAACCGGTGGCCCATTGATTGCCATCAGCCTGGACTCCCAGCGGATTAATTATGAAAT
Organism: Candidatus Zixiibacteriota bacterium; assembly: GCA_016933955.1. Classification (NCBI taxonomy): domain Bacteria; kingdom Pseudomonadati; phylum Candidatus Zixiibacteriota; species Candidatus Zixiibacteriota bacterium. The sequence goes on along the minus strand of JAFGTT010000034.1, from coordinate 17,690 downwards.
AGAACGAGGATTTTTTGTCATTGTAAGTATCAAATGAGAAAAACAGGAAATCATCCTCGCCGATATCTTCTCTTCGCCTTAAATTGGCGACGACTTTATCGGGTTCAGAGTCGTAACATCTGGCGGCAAAATAAAGGTTTTGACTATCATAGGCATAATAACAGATAGTGCTCTCGGTTGCCGGCGCTTCCATGTCAGGGCTATTTTGAGCCTGAATATTGTATGATGCACTTCTTGTCCAGCAAGGATCACTGAGAACCCCGTCAATTATCGGCGGCTGATCGATTTTGGTGATATTGATATTAAAATAATTAAGCGGCATTTTGCATAGATTGACCGAACCTGAATCAAGTACAGTCGCCATAGAAGGGAAGATACCGGTTAATAGCATGATTGTTATAAATGACGGAATAATAATTACGAATTGCATATAATTCTCCTTCTACTGGCGGCGCATTGTTTAGCAGGTATTTAGCAGGCAGAAACTATGCTGTCCATTCAAATACCGAAATCGCCCTTTATCCAAAAATGCATACTGTCCAGATTGTCGCAGAATACGATTGAAATCATATTTCACAGGAGCCACAACAATCAACACAGTTTTTGTTCGGCACACACTCGGCGGTGGGAAAACAGGGAATATTTATTCCCACGAGTAGCATATCATGCATGTTACAGGCCTCAATTATAAAGTCCATAACAATCCCTCCTGTTCTTAAAATCTTATGCTAATCAAGTTCATTTATGACAACGAAATTATGCCAGACCATGCATATATATGCCTCTATAAATTTGATATTGCCTTGACATCAGAAAATTGCTCATCATACAAGTTTTTATATAGGCTATTATTTTCGTAAAGGCTGCTGTGAGTTCCGGTATCAATAACCCGACCGCCATCGATAAGGATAATATGGTCGGCATCGGATATGGTCGACAGGCGATGAGAAATAATTATCGTGGTTCGATTATCAAATAGTCGTGCCATTGCCTTCTTCACATAAGCTTCCGATTGGCTGTCCAGGGAGGAAGTCGCTTCATCGAGAATAAGAATACGCGGGTCTTTAAGAAAGACCCGGGCCAGGGCGATCCGTTGCCGTTCGCCGCCTGATATGAGGGCGCCGCGTTCGCCGATTTTGGTTTCGTATTTTTCGGGCAAATTCATGATGAAGTCGTGGGCGTAAGCGGCTCTGGCCGCCTCGACGGCTTCCCGGTTGGTGGCATGGGGTCGAGCCAGTTTGATGTTTTCCATTATACTGTATCCGAACAGGAAGGTTTCCTGGGTAACCAACCCGATATTCCCTCGCAGATATTTGAGATCAAAGTTGCGAATGTCGCAGCCATCGATTAATATTTCGCCTTTCTGGTAATCGTAAAATCTGAATAGAAGATTGACTATAGAGCTTTTTCCGACCCCACTGCGCCCGATAATGGCAGTGATTTTACCGGCCGGGGCGACAAAACAAATGTCATCCAGTATTTGGGCACCATTGGGCGACTGGCTGTAAATAAAATCGACATTTTTAAATTCGATATTGCCTTTGGAGATAAGGGCATTTTTATTCACGGTCGGTGTTGGTTGGGAAACTTCCGGTTGAATATCCATAATTTCAAATACTCTTCTGGCGCAGGTCAGGGAATTTTGAACATTGACATTTATATTTGAGATACTTCCGAGTGGCGAGAATAAATAACCCATAAAGGCATTAAAAGCGATCAGGCCGCCCAGGGTAAGATGGCCATAGATTATTTCAAGAATACCAACCCACAACACCAGCACCGGCCCCAGCGCACTTATGAACCCGGCTGTCAGGGTGGCTATGGTACCCATCATGCTGGAACGGAATTCCCTTTTTATTGCGGTTTTAAGAACCGAGAGCATGGCTATGGTGTCATATCTTTCGGCAATAAAGGCTTTGATAACGCCAATTCCCGAAAGGTGTTCCTGAAGAAATTTGTAAACATTGGCGTACGCCTCGCGGTTTTCCTCGACCAGCCGTCGGACTTTTTTATTAAAGGCGAACAAGGCAATCAGGTAGAAGGGAAGAATGGCGGTCGCGATTAAAGCCAGCTTGACGTTCAGCCAATAGACCATGGTAATACCGACCATAAAAGTCAGGATGTTCCGTAGAAGCGTCAGGAAAGTCTCCGCGAATAGCCCCTGGATCCCTTCCACATCGCCGCTTACGCGGGAGATAAGATATCCAGTCTGTTTTTTATGAAAAAAATCGATTGACAGCCGCATGACATGTTCGTACAAACGACATTTTAAATCTGTCACCACGCGTAATCGGAAGACAGTCAGGAAATACCTCTCGAGTAAAGAAGAAAGTATTCTGAGTATGATGACAACAATAAGCCCGCCACAGATAAGACCAACAAGATGAGCCTTGTCGGGAGAGATCAATTCATCGATTATATACATGGTCAGAAGAGGCATAGGCATTTGCAGGAGAATCGCGAAGGCCATTGTCAAACCGGCCATGATAACTTTGCCTTTATATTTTAATAAATAGGGAAGAAGGCGTTTTATTTGAATTGTTACGTCCTTTTTATACTGTATCATTTTAGCCTTACTTTCGCACAAATATTTGGATGTTTTCCTGGTGTCTTAAGCCGATGTCGATAAGTTTAAATATATTGGTACAGCGCGGTAATGTCAATATTCGATAGAAGTAAGTGGCGGTTTTATATGAATCGGCCATATTGAATATCATATCCTTTAAATTATCCCCGCAAGAGCTGAAAGGAACGATGTTTCAGTTCATGTGTTAAACTCTATGAGACCAACGGTTATCCTTGAGTCGGTGTACATGAACACCCTGCAACAGTATTACAACCGCTGTTGCAGGCACATAGCTGGACACAATTGGTATCGGTACAGGGAATATTTATTCCAATGAAACCAATTGACATTTCCTGCATGTTCTGAGGTTCAATCATAAAGTCCATAGCCTCACCTCCTTTGGAAACAGTCCCGGCAACAGCCCTTGCGGGTAATTAGTTGAAATGAACATTATTCTTGTCCTGCAGATTATTCAAACGCCGACAGCCGCTCTGTAAGATTCTTTATTTAATCGGGCCCTGCGCTTTTCGGATCTTCTCCGGTTTTGCAATTTTCGCTTTTCGGCGGCTCGCTGTTGGTCGATCAGATGATTTTTATAAAGCATTTTCAGGTTCTCGATGGTCATGGATTCGCTGTTGATAGTGCTGCATATTTCATTATTTTTACTGCAAAGCGTGTCGAATCCGCATCCCCCCATACAAAGGGGTAATATCCGGCATTTTCTGCAGATATCTTTATTATAGGTGTCTCTAAGAAGCCATCGGGCCATAAGCGGAACATTGACCTCGACTTTGCCGTCAGGATTGATTTTACCAATACGATGTTCATCGTCGAAAGCTACGGTACATTTGTGGATGTAACATTTGGGATCAATCACAAAATGATTGGCATAATCGGCCTCACAGTAACCTGCCTGGGGGGAATAATTACTGACCAGCACTTTAAAACCAAAATCCTGAGCTTTATTCTGCAATATCATATAATCAAGACGCTTATCGCCCCGGGTGACATAGGTCTTCTTGGATGGTTCGTTTTTATCCCACCATTTCGGTGAGGGGAAAGCCTGCCGAAAATATATTTCTGATTTTGATCGAACGTTAGGCGGTATCAATGGAAATAACTCCGGAATCCGAACAAAACTGGCATGATCGAAGTTAACCCTGATTTTGACATCAACATCAGGTATCATGTTGCATAAGTGGGTAAGATTGTTCATTATTCTGGCGAAAGTCGGCCTGCCGTCGATAAGGACTCTTCTTTTATCATGAGTCTCCGGCGGGCCATCAATGGTAATCTGATATATTTTAATTGAGAGTTCCTTAATCTGCTCGATTCTCTTCGGGGTCAAATAATATCCGTTGGTGGTAATACCGGCCTTATAACGGACCTGCCGGCGTTTACAAAGTCTTTTAAACTCGCGGGTAAGGTTGTCCATCACATCGAATGCCATCAGCGGCTCACCCCCGAACCAGGAAACATCAAAAACCACTGATCCTTTCAGCTTCTGATCTACCCACGAACATAAGGCCTCCTGATTTTCGGGCGGCATTTTCCCTTTCTCGAAGTTTTCATAACAATAGGCGCAGCGAAAGTTGCAGTCCAGAGTCGGCATGATGGTCAAGTGGAAAGTTTCACTGGTATATTTGAGTCGATTGGCCCGGAATTTGATTATTTCAAATTCATCATAGTCTTCGTCAATCACGAATTGAGCCTTTTTGGCGGCTTCGAGAATCCGGCTGTCTCTGTCATTGCCGACTTTGAATTCGGCCGGGCTATTCAGCAGTCTGATTACTGTTTCATAATCATCATCTTTGATTCTGGCAAATGCTCCGGTCATGGCATTGAAGGCCAGATGGGTACCGTCATCCAGATCAAAGATGAAATTATAGTACGATGGTTTTAAGCCGACGGACATATTTGCCTCCCGGTGGATAATAATTGGTCCACGCCATTTTAATTGCCTTCTGGCAATCTCATGGAAGACAGTCAGATTGTAATGCTTAATCCCGGTGTGATCGACAGTCTCACATCAGCACTTATGCTGTCCGGTCAACTGATGTAAAACTCAAAAGAAGCAGATGCGATACATCCATGATATTGTATCATTGAACATCTATAAACAAATAACATAATCAGCTATAAGAAAAAGGCCCGTGGATAAAAAAGGCTATTATTCCCTGGAGGCCTTCCCCTCGTTAATATTGATTTTGCCGTACCCGGTTATCATATTTATCTCCGGCCCGCCACGCCCCATCTTGACAACACAAAAATCGCTCTTGAAGGTATCCTCCTTGTGATACCTTTCGGTATATGATTCGGTGCATTTGAAGGGAATTAAAATATGTCCTTCATCTTCGTTTTTTATAATTGTCAGTTTGAAATTGTCGCCAAAGTCCTCAACGGCCAGGTAGGTATCGGCAGTGGTCGAAGCCGTATTGGTCTTTTTGGAAGGGAGATATGGCAATTCGATTAATATATGGCCGCCCGATGATACCATATTGGCATATTCTTTGATTTCGCAATTTTCCAAATTTATTGGTCCGGAACTGGTCGTCAGGTCCATCTCGGTCGATTTCACCGAACCGATTGCTATAGAGCCTGTGGCGGCGTGGCATTTAATGAAATCAGCGTCGACATCATGAATTTCAATCGACTGGTAACCGCTGAAGCAATCGATCATTTCCACAATCAGATTCTGAGGAATGGTAATATCCAGGGTGGTATGACCGACCGGGTCTTTCACATCGCATTTTTCTTCAATAAACAATTCTCCCCGCGCGGAATCAATGTCGAGTGAAATTATATCCGGTTTTTCCATTTTATTTATGTAATGGAAAATTATTTTATCTCCGTCACCGGAATGGATATTTATTTCGCCGGTCATGGCTTTGATATTTATGGAATGAATATCGGCGAATTCATAAGTTTTTTCAAGATCAACGGCCATGATAGAACCTGCAAATAGTATTATAAATGAAGATATTATTATCGAATTATTAATATTATGTCTCATTATTCCTCCCAACAATAAATTACCTTCAGTCGAAATTGAATACTAAACCTGCATGGATATGCGCTGTTTAATTCGCATTACCCCGACGATTAATTCCGGTCTATTAAATTTAAAGGCTAAGCGATGGTGACAACCAAGGAGGATTTGCCTTGTTCAATTTAGTAATACTATTATATAATTTAAAAAGCGCTTGTCAAGGGATAATTTAAGATTCTTTAAAATCCAAAGACCAATATAAAGTGGACCCTGTTTGGGTAAAGTCAGTTAAGGATACCTGCTGATTGTATCTGTCGTGATTGTCAGTATTTCATCCACAAAGAAAATGATTAAGGAAAATATTCTTGTTGCATCCGTCGTATTAAACCTTGTATATAGATTATAGGAAGAGAGTCCATTGGCAGACCGGCATTTGTTGGTGGCTGGATATCGTATTGTGGCGCACTCTCATCCACAGGCAAATCTTTGAAAGGAGACAATGATGAAGACTGCCGGGATTGTCATCGGTATAATTGTCCTGCTTATCCTGATCGTCGGCGGCTGGGTCTGGTCCGGTCGCGGGGGATTAATCGATCGTTCGCAGGCTGTTGATGAAAAATGGGCGCAAGTGCAGAATGTCTATCAACGTCGGTTTGACCTTGTTCCGAATCTGGTGGCCGGTGTGGACAATTTCATGCAGCGGCAGCAGACAACTCTGACCGAAGTCATAGCTATGCGACAGCGGGTAATTGAACTTAAAGAATCAGCCGAATCCGCTCTGGGAAGCCGGAATCCGGCGCTCCTTGATTCGCTGGCAGGTCAACTATCGCGGCAGTTGAATTCATTTATCAACGTAGTCGTAGAGAAGTATCCGGAAATTAAAGGGGACCAGTTATATTCTGACCTGATGGTACAGCTTGAAGGAACCGAAAACCGCATTGCCCAGGAACGGCGAGTATTCAACGAAGTGGTTCGCGAGTACAATACGTACCGGCAAAAAGGTATCCAGGCTTTGATTGCAGGTGCCATATTCGGATTTCCTTATGAAAAAGAATTTTTTGCGGCCCAGCCGGATGCTCAGACAGCGCCCAGCGTGAAAGATGCCTTTAATAATAAGTAAAACGGATAGCGTCCGGTGAAGAAACTCCTTTATATAATAGCGGTTCTCCTGGCCTTTGAATTTCTGGCCGCTTCTGAACTCCCTGATTATCGCGGTCCGGTCAATGACCGGGCTGGAGTTCTCAACCGTGATCAAATTGAGCAGTTGGATGCGAAAATCCTTGCTTATAGAAAGCTAACCGGAAATGAGATAGGGGTTTTGATTATTCCGACTATCGGTAACCGATCCCTTGAGGATTACGCCCACGATGTTTTGCGTGCCTGGGAAATCGGCAAAAAAGATAAGGATAATGGGGTTCTTTTCCTGGCGGCTATTCAGGAGAGGAAAGCCCGGATTGAGGTCGGATATGGACTTGAAGGAACCCTGACCGATCTGGAATGTGGTCGTCTGGTAAACAGAAATTCTCCAATGGCGCAGAATTTCCGTAACGACGATTACGCCGCCGGTATAGGGGCTGTCCTTGATGGCATTGTGGAAGCGATCGGTGGTGATTATGACCCGCCCGAACCGAAAAACGGCGGCGAAGATATATTATCTCTGATATTTCCTTTCGTTTTTTTCGTGATGTTTATAATAATTGCGATCTTCCGCCGAAAGGGGATTATCAGCCGCACATTCGGCGGGCCGTTTTCAGGCGGATTCGGCGGTGGTTCATTCGGTGGCGGGAGTAGTGGCGGTGGCGGCGGTTTCAGTTTCGGTGGCGGTTCATCCGGGGGCGGCGGCGCCAGCGGCGGTTGGTAGGAGTAGGACAGGATATGGCAACACTCGTCGATAAATATTTTTCTCAAGCTGATTTCGATGTTATCGAGGCGGCCGTGATAAAAGCTGAGTCATCCACCAGCGGCGAAATAGCGGTCGAGCTGGCCTCTCATTCCCGGAACTGGGAAATGGAGCGGATAATACATGCTCTTGTATTCACGCTTATTTGCATGGCTGTGGCTTTATATCTTACTCGTGAAAACAATTGGGGCATTTACTATAACAGCACTCAGACAATTCTCTGGGGCGGAATCGGCTTTCTGGTCGCGTATTTCGGCTGGGGAAGATTCCTGAGGCGGGTCGGTCGCAGGCGCCGAATTGTCTGGAATCGGGCGCTGAGCCGGTTCGGGAAATTGATCCCGATTAGGGGACTCGCCGGGATTTTGATTTTTGTGTCGCTGGATGAAAACCAGGCCGCGCTTGTGGCCGATAAGGGTATTGCATCCAAAGCGTCTCCGGACTTCTGGCACCAACAGCAGGCCATTCTCGTCCGGGCAATGAGTCAGGGCAAGCACTCCGAAGGAATCATCCAAACGATAGAATCAATTGCAGTTGAACTTGCCCGCCATTTCCCCGGAAAGAGTGAAGATTTAAACCAACTTCCGGATCGACCAGAAGATATTGACTGATTGCTCGCTCCGACGTTTTTTATTAGTCCTGTCTCCGACTGACCCGGGAAGTTTAACATCATCGACATAGGAATATCTAATCCATTAATATATTGAGTATGGAGCAATTCCCGCACCTCCAGCAATACCGGCATAACTTCATAAAATCGACTTAAAAGGTTGTGTTGTCAAATAATACCCGGTTGAGTCGAGGATAATATAATATTATGCGGGGCAACGTGTTGTCGATAAAACGGGAGGAGTTCAATAGGCGGATTGGAAGGCGTCTGGTGGCAATTGCCGAAAATCGTATATTGTGCCGATGATTTTAATAAAATGTATCAGTTTGTATCAATGGGTAAAAAATGGTTGCCATATGACAATATGTTATTATAATAGTATTGAAATTGTGTTAGGCCATACTAACCTTGTTTTATTACTGCTCGAAAGGGACAATATCATACCTCATATTTTGTTAAAGAAAAAGCCGGAAAAGGCATGACTGAAAAATAAACTTTGGCATATATGACGGTTTATGATATATTATTCCTTCAAATTCCATTATAAAGGAGCGTCCATGAAGTATTCAATCCTATTAATGGCAGTGGTGTTATCGCTATCAATGAATGTCGGCGCCGATGATTTTTACGACATTAATACCATTAATACCATTGAAATCACCTTTGAAGAATCGAACTGGGACGCCATACTGGATGTCTATTATGCGGCGGGCAATGAAGAACGCCTGGTCGGGACGGCCGTAATCAACGGTATTCAATTCGACAGCGTGGGCGTCCGTTACAAGGGCAACAGTACTTATCGGCCCAACCAGACAAAGAATCCCCTGAATATCAAGCTGGATCATATAATTGACGACCAGACTTATGACGGTTACGGGACGCTCAAGCTGGCTAATGTCTGGGATGATCCCAGTTTTATCCGGGAAACACTCAGCTATGAAATTGCCCGTAAATATATGCCGGCCAGTAAGGCCAATTATATCAAAGTGACAATAAATGGGACCTATATCGGGCTTTATACCAGTGTCCAGGATGTCGACAAATTTTTCGCCAGAAACAATGATCTCGATGACGATGGGGCGCGTTTCAAAGGGGTTCTCAGTGATGGATTGATGTCGAGCGTCAATATCTGGGGATACGAGGGTTCCAATCCCAGTCTTTATTATGATAATTTCGAGTTGGAATCGGATGAGGGCTGGGATGAAATGGTGAATTTTCTTGATGTCCTCAACAACAGCACCGCCAATGTCGATGAGGTTCTGAATGTCGACCGGCATTTGTGGATGATTGCCTTCGATATTCTCCTTGTCAATCTCGATGCCCCGGTCAATGTAGACCAGAATTATTACGTATTTCAGGATTATTCCAATCGGTTTAACCCTATTATATGGGATTTGAATATGTCGTTTGGCGGGTTTACCCAGTTGAGATCGACGGGAAACCTGTCAACAACCCAGATGAAGCAATTAAGCCCGCTGGTTCATTCCACCGACAGCCGATTTTCGATTCTTAACAAGGTCCTATCCAATACGACTTACAAGAAGATGTATCTGGCTCATTTGAAGACTATGGTCGATGAGAATTTCGCCAATAGTTGGTACGAAACCAGGGGCGGGGAATTGCAAGACATAATCGCAACCGAAGTTCAAAACGATCCGAACAAATTTTTCACATACAGCGCCTTTTTAACCAATCTGACCAGTTCCGCCGGTAATAAAATTGGGATTACGCAATTGATGGATGCGAGGGTCAGTTATTTGAGCGGGCAGACTTTCTATACCGCAACACCCCCTACGATAACCAATATCCTGCATTCCCCGGAAACGGTCCTGAACGGAACCACCATAGCGATTACAGCCACGGCAACCAACATGACATCGGTGCTATTGGGTTATCATCAGAACAACGGGCAGGCGTTTACGGTGGTTTCCATGTATGATGACGGCGCTCATGGTGACGGCGCGGCAAGCGACGGTGTTTATGGCGCTTATGTCGATGTCAACGGCGGCGATATTATGTACTATATCTACGCCGAAAACAGCAATGTCGGTATCTTTTCTCCGGCTCGAGCGGAGTTTGAATATTATACCATAACGGTATCCTCGAGCGGCGATAATCCAATCAGGATTAATGAATTCATGGCGGACAATGACAATATCATTGCCGACCAGGACAGTGAGTATGATGACTGGATTGAGTTGTATAACAGCGCCGACACGGCCATTTCGCTGAATGGACATTACCTGACCGATGATGATGCCGATCTGACCCAGTGGACTTTCCCGGATACCTCGATCGCAGGTAATGGCTATCTGCTTATCTGGGCCGACGACAATGAGGAGCAGGTGGGATTGCACGCCAATTTCAAGCTGTCGGCTTCCGGGGAATCGATTATTCTATCGGAACCGGACCAGACGATAATCGATGAGGTTACCTTCGGGGAACAGACGACGGATATATCCTACGGTCGCTATCCTGATGGAGCGGAGAACTGGCAATTTTTCAGCACTCCGACCCCCGAGGCCTCGAATACGGTGGCGGTCAACCAGAACCCTGTAATCGAGTGGATGATGCGGATACCGGAGATTGTCACCGATGATGATTCGGTGTATGTAGTCGCGAAGGTAACCGACGAGAGTGCGGTAGCGCTGGTCAATCTCACTTATATCATTAATTCCAGCCAGGCGACCGAGGCGATGCTTGACAACGGACTAAACCAGGATTCGCTGTCGGGAGATAATATATACGGTTTTGCGATTCCACCTCAGGTCTCGGGGACGGTGGTGGAATATTATGTGACGGCCCAGGATGATTCGGGGGCGACGGTGACAGATCCGACCGATCCGGGGACCCAGCGTTATTCCTATGAAGTCGGAGCCATGGCCTTACCGCTGTATATCAACGAATTCATGGCAGACAATGAGTCGGCTTTTGAGGATCCCGATGAAAGCGGTACTTATCCCGACTGGATTGAAATCTATAATGCCGGAACCAGCAGTATCGATATGGGCGGTATGTATATGTCCGACGATCTGGAGAATCCAACCAAATGGCAGATTCCAACGGGCGTGACGATCGAGGCCGGCGGATACCTGGTGTTTCTGGCTGATGAAGATGAGGAGCAGGGGGATTTGCATACCGGTTTCAAACTCGGTGCCTCCGGGGAAGCTGTCGGGCTTTTTGATATTGATGTCAATAACAATGTTACGATTGATACCGTGACTTTTGGCGAGCAGAAGGTTGATACCACATATGGCCGCTGCCCCGATGGCAATGATACCTGGGTTTTCATGGGTGTTATAACCCCGGGTTCTGCTAACAACTGCTTTATCTGCGGTGATGCCAACGGTAACGGAAGTGTCAATATACTGGATGTGACCTTCCTGATCAATTACTTGTACAGGGGAGGCCCGGCTCCGAATCCATCAGAAAGTGCCGATGTGAACAACTCCCTGTCGGTCAATATACTGGATGCCACCTATTTAATCAATTACCTGTACAGGGGCGGGCCGGCTCCAAATTGCCCATAAGGCGATCATAGATTTTTATCTATTAAAAAAGATTCCTGTCCATTTGAGGACAGGAACCTTTAGATTCTAAAGTTACGGTACGGGGAACAATGATACCGGGTCGCAGTGATTTTAATCCGGATATTACCGGTCGAATAAATGAAGATCATTGGACTATTGTTAAGGCGCGTTTTTTTACACTTTTTGCGGATTGGGTGAATTTCAGGTATAAAATTGGGCGCGGGATGACATCTAATGTCATAATAACAACTCCAACATGGCCAATTAGGGTTAAATTTGATACAATGAAGGGTGTAATGAGTATTTTGGTCTTGACAGATCCGAATTATTTTTTTTATTTTTATAATGAGGAAAGAAGATTGTCGGAAAGTGATTTGTATCCTTGTTGTATAATGCCCGACGTTTCTTAACCTGATAAACCGGCACCACGATTTAATCGGCCTGACTTCACGTTTTGAGAACAAGTGACTGATTTTTGGTGAAGTGGAGGTATACGCAACCGGCCGTTATATTTTTTTAAATCTCAATCTTTGGTGGATATTATTGTAGCAGTCCATGGCTGTTAATTCAGATAATATTAATTTTGCGGCGAACAGAGGTTTATAATTGTCATAACCCGCGCAATAGCAAAAAACCATGATTTACAGGAGTGATGGTTATGAGAAAACTGATCTTGTTGATTTTCCTGGTTGCATTTATGGCGGTGACTTTACCGTCGGCAGCAATTGCGGATCCTCCATGGAAACCGGATAACAATACGCCTGACGGAATGGATGGTGACGATCCGATCGGGGATCCACCCGTGGTACCGCCGTGGGATGATCCCTGGGGACCGGGAAGCAAACCGGTAGCCGGAATTGAGGATAATGGGAATTCTCCTGATAATTCCATCTGGTTCAGAACCGATTTGTTTTATTTAGTGATTAAAATACAGAATATCCGCCTGATAGTCATGAAATAAGTATTGGAAATCAAAATGATTTATCAGGAAAATGATTGCTAAGAAATTAGATAATCAACTGGACAAAATTCATCAGCTTCTGGAATCAAGACAGATTCAGGAGGCCCAGGTTGAATTATGTTCTGTCTCTATACAAAGCCTGAATCGGGATCAGGAGGCCTATTATTATCTCCTTTTGGCCGAATCAAAACTCTGGTTGGGCGATCTGGATATACAGGAATTACTCGAGCGAAGTCTGAATTATTATCTAACCAGCGGGGAGAACCGGCTTTTTGCCCGAGTCAAATATCTTTATGGCTGGTATCTGACATCGATTGGCGATTATCTGGCGGCCCGGGAGATGCTTCTTGAAGCCTATTTATATTTCCGGCGATACGAGGATCTGAAAAACGAATCGCTGGTATTGAGTCGCCTGTCATATGTTTTGTATCAGACAGGGGCGATCGATGATGCTGTCAGGAATCTGGAAAGATGTGTCGAGATCAACGAAAAATTGGACCGACCCGATAACGTTCAAACATTTTCCAGAAATATTGCAATTGTGTCGATTCGTTCCGGGGCATTACGGAAGGCTTTAAGTCAACTGGAGTTTCTCCGGAAAACAATTGAGAGGGCCAGCGAAAGTGATCGATACCAGTTTTACCTGATTTATGCCATAGCTCTGGGGCTTAATGGACAAATTGATGAAGCCTTGGAGGCGATTTCCCGGACAACCAGATTATCCCGGAAATATAAGCGCGAAAAGGCGCTTTATTATGAGTACCTGGGATGGATTTACAACCTGGCCGGCAATTATGAAAGAGCAGTAAAAGTTCTTAATGATGGCTTAACCCTGTCTATGAAGATTGCCCCGGAGTCGGCTCTTGTTTCGCAGATACAACGTCTTCTGGCCGATGCTTATCTGGGTCAGGGTGTTTACGATCTGGCTGAGAGGACGGCCGATGATGCTCTGGCGATGGCCGAAAATATTGGGGAACAGGCTGAAATTGCGGCCTGCTGGCGGGTTTTTGCGATTGTCGAACATAAGCGGGGGAATCGACGCCGGGCACGGCAGAATTATCGTAAAGCCATGAATTTATTCCAGATGATTAAGGCTTCCTATGAGCTGGCCGAAACCAGATTACTGGCGGCCGAATCGGACATGTACGATAACGGCGAAAGAGCTGCCATGATTTTTCTGGCCCGAGAATATTTTCAGGCGGAGGGATTGGTTGAGAAAGCCCGTCAGGCCAATCTTAAATTGAGCGAACTCCATTTTCCGGAAAAATCCTCGGGTTCCAACCGGAGCGGCAAGGCAGTGTTCATTGCCGTTGATTCCCAGATGTCTAAAATTGCCCGCATGGCCGAGAATATCGCGCGCTCGAATATTACCGTTTTCCTGACCGGGCCGACCGGATGTGGCAAAGATCAACTGGCCCTTTATATTCATGAATTTTCCGGTCGTAAGGGGAAATTTGTAACGGTCAACTGCGCGGCCATCCCGGATTCCATAATCGAGTCCGAATTGTTCGGCCATCGGGAGGGTGCGTTTACGGGCGCCACGCGCAACCGTCCGGGTTTATTCGCCGAAGCCGATGGAGGGACGCTTTATTTAAATGAGATTGCCGATGCGACTCCGGAGTTTCAGGCTAAATTACTTGAAGTTATTGAAACCAGGACCATTCGGCAACTGGGCGGAAATGCTCTGATCCCGGTAGATATTCGAATTATCGCGGCTACCAATCATGATCTGGAAAAATGGATGCGCTCGGGGAGATTCCGTCCCGACCTGTTTCATCGTCTGAACGAACTGCCGATAGCCCTGCCGCGTTTGAATAAAAGAAAAGATGATATCCCGGAACTGGTGAGATATTTTCTGGCCCGGAATAATGTTCATATCGACGATGATCACGATCGTGATTTCGATCAACTGATTAAAAAGATCGGTCAATATAACTGGCCCGGAAATGTCCGGGAATTGAAATCCGAGATCAACCGGCTTTGCCTGATGAGTAAAGGGGATATGGCGCAGATGGTTCGGCTGGCTCTTTCGGAGAAGATTTCTGAACGCGAAATGCTGATTAATGCCCTTGAAGAAACCGACTGGAATCGACTCAAGACCTCCCGGATTCTGGGAATCGCAGAAAGCTCGGTTCGCTATCGCATTAGAAAATATGGTTTGATCCGAAAAGACTGATCGCAATCATTCGCAAAAATCGTTTTCAATTCGCAGACTGCGATTAAATATTCGCAGTCCGCGATTTTTTTAATTCCACGGGTCACCCGTCTGATCACCGTGATCATATAAGTCATTGTAATTCAACAAAATAATTTATTATCCGAGCCTGCTCAAAATTGGTACATTTCTTGCTATAATAAAACTGAGCCTCCATGGCTCAGTTACTTGTTCTCCTTAGGTGGTTGAAGCAACACCGGGCTGGAAAACGGGGGTTGCCTACCATGCCGGTTGCTTTCTCCAGCCCGGTTGCCAAACCCCTGAATGATGGTTACCGGATTGGAAATCTGGTGGTAAATGTAATTGTGGGAGGATTTAAAAGAGGCAAGCGATGCGATTCTCCGCTTATCTCCTGATAAAGGTTCTTTAAGTATTTAAGAGGAGCGGTCCAGGAAACCCGATTTTGACTCATTTAGTACATGGCGATCGGGTTTCTCGCTCCTTTAAATTCGCCGGGATCAATCACTACCCCAAAAACCATCTTCTTTTTAAGCTGATACGCCGCCGGGCCGGAGTAAAAGAAACCAGGCAACTCGGAAGGTCATCTATTCAAGTCCGGCGGTATTTTTATTGATCCCATCTCATCATTTTAATCACGGCAGAGATACTCCAGCGCAGGGACAAGGTTTTGCGGCGGGGCGGTTCTATTGGGTGGTAAATATTCCAGCATCTTATTTTTTATTCGTTCGCAATCATTGCAGTTACCCGCTTCCGCCCAGTGATTACATAGATGGATAAAAGGGACATAGAGACTTCCGGCATACCAGAGGGACGGTTGTTCCAAGATTAGTGAGGAATCGGCAAAGCCGCTATATGTATATTTTTTCAGGAGATTTTCTTCCAGTAACTCCGGATTTAGTGGGGGATCAGTTATGGGAACCATTCGCAAGGTCAAACCCTCAAGACGGAGATAGGGGGTCAGGTAATCACGTTCCTGCAATGATATGCCGGTCGTCAGACAAATCGGTTTTTCCCAGCAGTTGTTCGTGATTATCTCCAGTAGTACCTGATCGGCAATAAGCAGATATTGGTCAGCAATATTGGGCCGGACATGGAGGATTACAGAATCCGGCAAAGCGGTTCCAACGGGCAAATCAAATTCGCCGGGATTTTCGGCGCCGGGAATGACAACGGCGGAATCCCGCCATTTAATCAAGTCATAGTTTCCGTTCGTATCATCATACGCGGATCCGATCAGGTCGGGATATCTCCCATGTATCTGCCGGATATACCATTTTAGGTTTAAAAGATAAATATTAATAACGGTGACATCGGTTCTTATTTTTTCCGCCTGCTGGAGATACCACACAGGCCAGGTGTCAT
Source organism: Candidatus Zixiibacteriota bacterium (assembly GCA_016933955.1). Lineage (NCBI taxonomy): Bacteria > Pseudomonadati > Candidatus Zixiibacteriota > Candidatus Zixiibacteriota bacterium. The sequence continues at coordinate 1,599 of JAFGTT010000034.1, read as the reverse complement.
TATCGCCCCCGACGACAAGCAGGCCATCGGGGGGGACGGAATTAAGAATGTTGGCGGCCATATCATGGGTGATAAAGTTATCGGCCTGATCGTGACTGCGGTAATTATGAAATAGAAGATAGGTTGGCGCCGCCAGAATAAATAAAAACAACAGCCGGGGAAGATTTTTCTTGAGGAAACCCCGGTCCCGAATTGCAGTCAGCGAGGACATCAAATACCCCGCACCGGAGGCAATAAAGAATGAGAAAATCAGGAATGAGGGCATATAATGACGATCCATACTGCGGAAAAAGTCGGCGGGAACATTAAAATATATAACCGCCCCCAGGCTGGTCAGCAGAAACATGGCTATCAGACCGGCGGCCAACCGGCGGTTTTTTACAATAATGAAGGCAATCCCGATAATACCGAAAAGAACTGGCAGGAAACCCAGGAATCCGAAGATCCCGTTAACGGGAATGAAATTGGCGGCAAAATCATTAAGATAATCCAATACCTGATCATTTAAAAAGTCTCCTTTGCGAGGCAGAATACCCAGCAGCCACCCGCCGCCATACTGCTTGAGCGATATATATTCATAAAAACGAGTCAGGTTGCTCGGATTATTGATATTAAGGAATGGATTTCGGGTTGCCATCGGGATCAAAACCAGATGAAAGGCGAGACCGGAAATCAAGCCCCCCAGGCCGACCAACCAGGTTTTCACTTTTTTCAATATCCTGGGACGGCGTAATAAAATCCAGACAGGTAAACCCGGCAGTAACAGCATATTGGTGCGGTGTATGCTGAAATCAAGGCCGAACAGGAGGGTAATGACAAACAGCCAGCCGAAGCTGTTTTTCGTATCAGCTTTCCGCCACCAGACCATCATGGCGAATAATATCAATGCCGTCATCATGACCGTCATGACATATGGGGTAAATTTGGCAGTATAAGACCACATGGTCGTGCTGAACGGCAGGATCAGAGTTGCGACGGCAATCGGCACTATGATCGACAATGTAATATTCCGATGTGGTGATTTGATTGGCATATATTGGGACGATGAAACTAATCTCACGCTCAAAAAACAAACCAAACCCGTGGTCAGGGAAGCCGCCAGACCGGCCAGTAGATTGAGAATAAAGATGGATGTAAAACCGATTGGGAGTTGCACCGCCAGCCATCCGATCAGAGTGGTTAGAAGCGAACCGGGCGGATGGTCGACACCAAGAGTGACCGCGGCCAGGGAATAACTTGAGTTATCCCACCAGGTGATGGTTCGGAAACAGGTTATCCAGAAAACAATAAGGGATACCGGGACGGGGGAGAGTATCGCCAGATTTCGAGTAATTCGTTCGAGTAATCCCTGGTGATTTTTGTATATTATTGCCATCCCCGGACCTCAATTATTTGATAAAACATCTCAATATCGTTCCAGTGATTTATAGTTAACGGGGCGGATTTGTCAAGTTTGAAACATGAAAAAAAGGAACCGCCCTAACGGCGGCTCCTTTTTTCGTAAATAAATCAGTACGATCAGGTTCCGGTGGTGCCGCATTTCGGCGCCGGACCACTCTTGTACAGGTAGTTGATCAGGTACGTCGCATCAAGAATGTT
>JAFGTT010000033.1 GCA_016933955.1 Candidatus Zixiibacteriota bacterium | reverse complement strand
ATACTGCTCCCCGTTAGTTGACAGTAGTTGCTAAGAGAGTATCTTGTGGCTGATTTCACAAAGGAGTCAGTCATGAAAAGACGTCAAGGAGATATTTTCTTTATAACCAATGTGACTCATCAAAGAGCACCCATACTCATCAAAGAGCACCCATACTCATCAAGAACATTGGTTTACTCTGGAATAGTATTGAGAATATAAAAAGACATATCGATATCAATCTGATGACCTGGGTCATTATTCCAGATCATGTCCATTTTATCATTGAGCCACAGGATTATAAAATTTCCAATATACTGCAGCGAATAAAAATGAGTTTTTCCATGTCGTAGCAGGCCAGGTATAATTTGAAAAGCGGAAAAACATGGCAAAACCGTTTTTGGGATCATATTATAAGGGATATTGATGATTTGAATCGACATATGGATTATATTCATATCAATCCGGTGAAACATGGATATGTCAAAACCCCGGGTGAATGGCCGCATTCATCTTTTAAAATTTATTTTGAGGATGCTTATTATCCGAAAGATTGGGATTTGAGTGAGATAATATTTGAAAAGGGGGATTTTGGAGAATAATAAATAGTCAGGAGCGCAAGGCTCCTGACCTACTCGGGCTATGAAAAATCCCGTCATCCCTGTTTTCTGCGGTTGGTGAGGAAATCGTAGAAAATAAAATTCCCCGGGCCCTGCGGCGAGGCAAAATAGGCCCGCCCCCGGTTAGGTACAATCCATTTCAATGCCGGGGATTTAATCCTGATACTGAATAAAAGGGGAAAGGGGTCGAAGATTTATGGCGACAGGCGCCGGGTTAAACCGGGCGCCCGTCAACCAACCAAGGTAGTAGTAATGATGCCTCGTTTAATCTCGAGACTTTATCTGCTTCAACTCGCCAGGGCGGTCAGATGATACCGTTTCATCTTTGCCCGGAAAGTCGATTCATGGATCGAAAGCATCCGCGCCGCCTCGGACTTGTTCCCGCGAGCGGCCACCAGAGCCTCGACCAATAACTGCTTCTCGAACTGCTCGACCTTCTCGGTCAGGGAGTTGGTCATCTCCTCATCCCGGGTCTCGAAGAATGATCGGGCCAGTTCCACAATCGATCCGTCCTTGGCCATCGAGGCCATGACCGATAATTGCTTGACTTTGTTTTCCATCTGGCGAATATTCCCCGGCCAGTCATATCCGAGAAACTGCCGGACCAGTTCATCCTCCGGTTCACCATCACCGGCCAGAAGACCGCTCTGTTGCATGAACAGCTTCAGGAGATAAGGAATATCTTCCTTACGTTCGCGCAGGGGCGGCAGGCTGAAAGTGATTCCCGCCAGCCGGTAATACAGATCGCGGCGGAAATCCCCCCGCTCGGCCATCTCGTGCAGATCGCGGTTGGTGGCGGCGATAACGATAATATCCAGCGGGATTTCCTTCGCCGTTCCCAGCGGCCGGAGTTTCCTGGCTTCCAGCACACTCAGCAGTTTGGCCTGGACCATCAGCGGAAGTTCGCCCACCTCGTCGAGCAGGATAACTCCGTGGTTGGCGGCCAGAAACAGCCCCTGCCGGTTCGATTCCGCCCCGGTAAAAGCGCCTTTCTGGTAACCGAACAACTCCGATTCGATCAGTGTATCCGGGACGGCCGCGCAGTTGACTGCCACATAAGGGCCGTCCGGGCGGGCCATCGCATGGAAATAGCGGGCCAGAAAATCCTTCCCGGTCCCGGTCTCGCCGGTGATCAATATCGGGATATCCGTTTCCCGAAGATGACCCAGATGCGAGACAACCTGTTTCATTTTCTCGTTCCGGGTTGGGAATCCCGACTCGGTCGCCCCGAATCCGAATTTTTTGTCGGATATCGGCAGGCCGGTGATTTCCAGAGAGCTAATCAGCCGCTGGATATCGGTCGCCCGGTTGATAATTCCGCAGGTGTTGAAAATTTCCTCGGCCCGGCAAAGATACATGGTTTGCTGGTTGGTGCCGAAGACCGCCGATTGTCCCGCCGCGGCCAGACTTTCAGCCAGCTCGAAACGGGCCCGGCATTCCTCAAGCACCGCTATCGCCCGGCCGAATGATCGCCGCGCTTTGTCGGTGTTGTCGAAACATTCATGGCAGACGGCGATAATCTTGTGGAGAGCCCCGATCTCAACCTGGTCCTCGATCTTCTTCATCATCACCAACGCCCGGTTGGCCGTCTTGAAAGCCTTGCGGATATTATTCTGCCGGACATACAGCTCGGCCAGATGCCGCATCGGACGGGCCGCCAGAAGCGAACCGGGAGCAATCCGGTTTCCGCCCGCGACTGCCTCGTTCAGCGCTTCCTCGGCCTCATCAAGCCGCCCGGTCCGGAGCCTCAACTCGCCCAGATACGTCTGATAGATGACTATTTCTTTATTCAGATGCCGACGTGAGGCATATTCCCGGCTTTCATTCAAAGCTGTTTCGGCTTCATCATAGCGCCCCTTCTGGATTTTCACATAACCCAGCGAAAGGTAGGCGCGGGCCAGTTCCACCTCGTCGCCCAGTTCCGACGACAGGTTGATATTGAACCGGATATTTTCCTCGGCCTGGTTGAGTTTGCCCAGCAACGTGTAAACCCGGCCGATATTACCGAAAATGTAGGCCAGCTTTTTGTTATCGCCCTCTTTTTTGGCATGTTCGACCGCCTCGAGCAGGCATTTCAAAGCGGCCTCGAACTCGCCCTTGCGGAATTGCACCGCCGCCAGGCGGTTGAGAGCCACCCCCGCCCGAGCGAAATTGTCGTTTCTGCGAAAGATTGATTCTGCATCGCGATACGCCTTTTCGGCCTCACGGAACTTACCCATATCACGAAGGATATTACCCAGTACTATGTAGCACTCCGCCGATTCCGAGGTCTCGCCGTCCGCCCTGGAAATGACGGCGATGGCGGTTCGGATCAGGGTCAGTGCCCGGGAAAGGTTCTCCGATGAGCCGAATGCCCTGGCGCCGAGACGCATGATTATACCGCTGGTAACATCGGAATGGCCGCTCCAGACACTTTGAATGGAATCAAAGTAACGTCCGGCCGCCGCGAAATCCCGACGAGCTATCAGATCCTCAAGGTACTTCTGACAACTCCTGCGATATTCCATGTCAGCGCTGTTGATTTGACTCATCTTCAGTTACCTCTCCTTCCCGATTCGGTTCCGTTATTATCGTTGTAGGTATCCGGAAGCAGGCCGTTATCCCGCGCCTGGCGATCATCAAGAATCGGCTGGTAATTGAAATCCGGCATATAGATCACCCGGAGCATCTCAATGAAAAACAGCGGGGTGTTGATAAAACTGAAGTCGCTTGTTTTGTTGAGATTTTCGATATCATCGGGGCTTTCATCGCCGCCCCAGGGATGGTCGTCGCCACCATTGTTGTAATTCTGGTGGACCTGGATATCCAGCGAGCGGAAAAATCCGTTCGCCGGAACCGTGGTGACCAGCATAATCAGCGGCACCAGGACCAGAAAAATTTTGATCGGTTTCATTGTCCTACTCCTTGGTTTTGGTTTATAGTAACAAAGAAATGTGTTCCCCTCTATAATAGCAGGCGTGTTGAGGATAATCATGTTGAAGCGGGGCTAATCTCTATTAAATTATACGCACCAACCGCTTGCTTGTCAAGAATTATTTTGCCCGGCAACGGGTTAAAGAATTTCCCCGGTGACAATAATTGACACTCCCTCCCCATTTTTAGAGGTCTACCGCCCTGATTTAATGACGTTTCGCGCCCGCAAATGTGGAAAACTTTTAAATGGATAAAACCGAGACCAATACTTATCAGAAAAAATTTCCTCCGGAAACCGATTGCCGATATCCCCATCGCATATTATACTCATTATGCCAGGTTAGGAATCTCGTTCTCTTGACCATTAACTCGATAACAAACCGGGGCGCCCGCTGTTTGATTTGCACACCATCGTATATACACCAGCGGGATATGGCCCGTCGATAATATACATTTATGATGTCATTTCTGCGAAAACGGGAATCCGGCAAACAGGAGTGTCATTTCAGCGAAGGCGGGAATTCGGTTGTCCTTTCCTGTCATTCTCGCGAAAGCGGGAATCCGGTTTTCGTATGTTATTGTTATAAATAAATACTCATAGATCGGCGTCCCGGGTGAATGACTCCATTCACCGGGTGATTCCTATCTTCAGACATGGGAAAATTCGAATACGCGGGAGGAATAATGGGTATCGAACTGGAACTTGGTATTCTTCTTATCATACAACTTGTAGGTACATCGGTCTTTGCTCCCTTCGAGCTCAATACTTCTCCATTGAAGAAAATATTCAAGTGGTCTTTTCTTGCATTGGCGACCATTGTCTTGTATTTCTTTATTGGCCATTGGGCAATTATTATATCATTATTATTCCCGTTATCGGGATTGATTTACCATATCACTTGGTGTAAGAAGCATGGCATTGATCCAATTAAGGCGACGCCAAGGAAACGTTATTATGAATTGAAAGGTTGGAATTGGCCTGATTGATTCGGGTTGGCCAGTCGTCCAGTTGTAGATTTTAAATGAAATGAAAGGGCTGGATGGCCTACCCTTCGGGTGGGTTTCCTGGTTTACTATTGCCTTGTGAGCGGCAGAAACTTTCGAAGGCGTCTGCCGCCCATGAATATCAGTATCGGGGAACAGGCCCGCACCCCAAGGAGTGCGCCACCGGAGCCCAAAGTAGAAGAAAATAGTCAGGAGCGCAGGGCTCCTGACCTACTCTGGTTGTTGACGGCGAAAATATTCAAAGTCCCCTCTCGAAAGGGGATTTGGGGGTGTGTAAAGCGGATTGGATAACACACCCCGTCTCCGCCTGCGGCATAAATGCCTCCGGCGGATCCACCCCTCTCAAGAGGGGATAATTAGGATGGATT